>NZ_CP049254.1 GCF_011046975.1 Microbacterium amylolyticum
AGGCTGCTCGCCGTCGCGCCGGTCTCCTGCCCTGCAACGGTCGCGGCCTTCTTTGTGGGCGCGACGATCACCATCTTTCGG
The DNA here is from genome assembly GCF_011046975.1 of Microbacterium amylolyticum. Lineage (NCBI taxonomy): Bacteria > Bacillati > Actinomycetota > Actinomycetes > Micrococcales > Microbacteriaceae > Microbacterium > Microbacterium amylolyticum. Next base: position 82 of record NZ_CP049254.1, read on the forward strand.
CCCTGGTTCTCCAAGAGCTGACGCGCAACGCGCAGCATCGTCGTCTTACCCGTGCCCGCCGGGCCGGTCACCGTCACCAGGCGGTCGGTGCCGCCGATCGCCGCGGCCGCGTCCGTCTGACCGGCATCGAGGGTGCGTCCGTCGGTGAGCGACTCCGCAGCGACGGCGTTGACCGTTTCTGCTTCGACGGTCTCTCCGGCGATCGCCAGTCGATCAAATTTGTCGGCTAGTGCCACCTTCGCCGATAGCGTTCGTGTGGCCATCCGGTGCTTCACGTGGCCCGGGATCGAGGGCTCCGTCACGAGTGTGACGGTCGACCCCTCAGAAGCGCGCGCGGCGACGTCTTCGATCAGCTCATCAAGGGCTGCACGGTCGGCGACGATGCCCGCCGCGGCGACGGCGCGGACGGCTCCTGCACGGACGTCGAAGTCGCTAAAGCGGCCTCCGTTTCCTGCTGAACGGTTGTCGGCATCGGTGACCGCGCGCAGCGCAAGATCGTCGCGGTCGACGTCTGCGATCGCGCGTGATGTGACCGGTGCCGGCGGGCGGACGTTGCCGTCCGTGACGAGTGCTGGGTCGATGTCTGCGATCTCGCGGCGGACGGTGTCACGCCATTCTTCTTCGTCGACAGTGTCGGGTTTGTTGGGTCGCTGGTGAGCCCACGCCCACCGATCGATCGCCATGAGAACGTCATGGCCAGGTTCCTGTCCGGGGTTCGCTTTGCGCCATTGTGCGAGGCGCACAGCACGGTTCGCTTCGATCTGATTCGATCGCCGAGACAGCGGACGGACGACCTGCGCGAGCTCGGTAATCTCCCCATCCGCGTCCAGCGTGAACCCCTTTTCAGCCAGCGCAGCGATCCATTCGGGATCGGTTCGCGCGGCCAAATCGCCCTCCGCGTTGACGACGTTTTGGAACCGGAGCATCACTCGAGAGTCGAGGCTCGACCACTTTCCGTCGCGGCCGAGCACCTTCGCGTTGAGCCAGAGATGACGATGCTTGTGAGCATCGAGAGCACGAGAACGTTCGTGGCGCAGCTCGACAACTTCAACTTGTGCCAGCTCCATTCGCTCGGCTCCCGCAGCCCCTCGACGACCGTTTAGTTCCTCTTTCCAAAGGGTCACAATTCGGTCGCGCAGACGGTCCTGCAATGCCTCGTACGCGTCGGCAAGTTCGGGGTCAAGAACGGCTGCAAGTGAATATGACTTAGGTGAATTTACGGTCGCATCAAAGACAAGATCTGTCGCCGGGGAAGTGAGTTCACGGCCGCGCCGTTCGCCCGTTTTTGGGTCAGATCCAGCGAACCAAGTTTGTAGCTGATCGACGTTCAGATCGTCCCGAGAGATCCCCTCATCGGTGACCGTGTGACGTGTCACAGTCGACCCGGCGTAGCGGGCCGCGGCAATCGTCGACGTCGTGTGATCGGCGCTGTGATCGTGACTGGAATCACACGCTCCACCGAAGGCGTACGCCGCAGCAGAGGCGACTCCCGCGCCTCCGATACCGCGTTTCCAACGCGCCACACCACCTCGCATAAGGCCCAGCGTAGCGGGCCTCCACTCAAAGTGCCTGCGTGCATCACCTTCATTTCTTCGTCGGAGGTGCGATAGCCTGACGGTGTCTTGTTCGCGTAGCGGCTCAACGTGAGTTGCTGGGTGGGAGGACCGGAGTCTGGTTTGAGGTCTGTGGGTCGGCTCGGTGGATCGAAGTTTCTTCGATCCATGGGGTCAGTGGCGATCAGCTCTGTGAGTCGATGCAGTCTCGATATGGGGCTCGTTGAGAAGGTCAAGATGAGGGGATTGGCGAGTGGCTCGTCGCAGTCGTCGGAACAGCTCAAAGTCGTTTCAGCAACCGGAGCTGGACCTGTGGGGAATGTCACCATCGGAAGCAGATACGGAAGTACGGGCGGTGCGGGAGGCTTCAGCCACCCCCACCGAGTCGGCGCTCGTAGACGGCTTGCTCGACTTCTCACTTCTTGACGAATTCGAAGGAGGAAATGATGAATCAATACGGTCAGATGGCGATGAGTCATTGGCAGACTCACGCCCCGCAGCGATACGCGGAAATCGACAATCCAACGACGTTTTTCGAGATGCTCGGGGAACAGGCGATGGAACAGATCACGTCGCTCGCGGCGAAGCTCGAGGGGACCGATCGGGAGACCGAGGGGTACCTCGAGAAGGTGGGCCGGCTGAACGCCGCGCGGAAGCAGGCGGAGGAGATCGTCCTGTCCGACCTGGTGTGGATCCCGGCCGAGACGACGGACGACGAGACGTTCGAGGAGTGGATGGCGGGCCAGAGCGATATCAGCAGTCCCCTTCACATTTGGGCGAGGTCGCTGGAGTCCGCGGACACTCCGGAGGCGCGCGAGGAAGCAGAGCTGCTGAGCCCGCAACAGATGTCCGAGGAGCTCGGACTGTCGGAGGAAATGACGCAGCGGATCTGGGACGCGAAGTTCCCGGAGCTGGAAGTGGAGTCGGCTCAGTCACGCGCAGAGATCACGAAGGCGCATCGGAAGTTGTGGGAGAAGCTCGGGCGGCCTCTCCCGGTGTAGCCCGGTTCCTGCCCGCCACGCAGGATGACCTCGCACCATCAGGTGCGAAAGCACGCTTCGCAGCAAACGTCGCCGCGATCCGTGTTGCCCAGCAACTCGATCGTGAGCAGCGCCTGGCCACCGCCGACGAGCAACGCACCCTCGCCCGATACGGTTCCTGGGGCGCAGTGCCTGACGTGTTCGACCCGGCGAAAGAAAGCTGGGCGCACGAACGTGCCGAGCTACAGACGTTGCTCGATGAAGCGTCCTACGACGCAGCCCAACGAACAACGATCAACGCTCACTACACCGACCCGGCATACGTGCGCGAGATCTGGTCTGCTCTTGACGCCCTCGGCTTCGACGGGGGCACAGTGCTCGAACCGGGATCCGGAGCGGGAACCTTCATCGGTCTTGCTCCTGAATCTGCCGACATGATCGGTGTCGAGCTGGACCCGACAACGGCCTCGATTGCTCGCGGCTTGTATCCCCAAGCCGCGATCCGCACCGAATCGTTCGCGGAGACGCCCTTCCCCGATGGTCACGTCGACGCCGTTGTCGGCAACGTGCCGTTCGGAAACGTCACTCTGCATGACCCGCGACACAATGCGGGGCGGCATTCGATGCACAACCATTTCATCATCAAGTCGCTCGCCCTCACCCGACCGGGCGGGCTGGTGGCCGTACTCACCAGTCACTACACACTGGATGCTCAAAACCCCGCAGCGCGGCGCGAGATGAGTCAGATGGCTGATCTGGTCGGCGCCGTCCGCCTCCCCAGCGGTGCCCACCGCCGCGCTGCCGGCACAGAGGTCGTCACCGATCTGCTTGTGTTCCGTAAGCGAGAGGCCGGGGAGGTCGCTCGCGATCGCCAATGGGAAACCACCACCCCGCGCGTCATCGATGGTGAGAAAGTCTCCGTCAACGCGTACTTCGATGATCATCCCGCGCACATCCTCGGAGACCTCGCCGTGCGATCAGGTGCGTACGGGTCCGCATCCTTGCATGTCGACAGCAGCGACCTGTCGAGCGTCGACGTCGTGCTTCGCACGGCCCTCGACGGCGTCGTCGATCGTGCGATCGAGCGCGGCCAGACGATGACGCAGCCCACCGCAGCGGTTGAGACCGCACGTACAGCCTTCGTCGAGACAGACACCGCCGTATGGGACGGCACCCTGCTGGCGACCGACGCCGGCATCATGCGCGTGCGTGGCGGACGCCGCGAGCCAGTGAAGGTCGCAGCGAAGAATGTCCGCGAGCTCACGGCACTTATCAAGATCCGCGACGCAGTGACCACGGTGCTCGATCTCGAAGCATCGTCGCCAGACGACACTGATGATCTTGTCGCCGCCCGCGAAGATCTCCGCGACCGGTACGACGCGTATGCCGCCCAGTACGGTCCCATTAACCGCTTCACTCTGTCAAAGAGCGATTCGCGGATCACGCCACAAGCGCCGCGTCTCATGCGCGGCGATCCTTTTGGCCCCGCAGTACTCGCACTTGAGCTGTTCGACGAGGAATCCCAGACAGCACGCCACGCAGCCATCCTGGGGCAGCGTGTGTTGTCTCCACGTCCTGTCCGCGAAGGTGCAGAAACACCTGCAGAAGCGATCTCGATCAGCCGCGACCGCACCGGGCGTATCGACCTCGACACGATCGCTTACCTCCTCGGCACCGACCAGGTGGATGCTCGCGCCCAGCTGGGGACACTCGTTTTCGATGACCCCGCCCGTGACGGGCAGATCGTCGCCGCCAGTGAGTACCTTTCGGGCAACGTCCGTCTCAAGCTCGATCAGGCGCGCGCAGCCAACGAGACAGATCCCGGCCGTTACAGCACGAACATCGCCGCCCTCGAGGATGCACTCCCCGAAGCGATCCCGCAGGACCAGATCGAAGCGCAGCTCGGAGCAGTGTGGATCGACATCCCCACGTATCAGCAGTTCTTCCGCGAGACGCTCCAAGACCGGAACCTCACGATCGAATCTCCCCTCCCCGGAAAGTGGAAGGTAACGGGCAACAAGCACACGTTGCGTGCGCGTGAGGAATGGGGCACCGACGATCGGTCGGCGATTGCGATCGCCGAAAACCTCCTTGAACAGATGCCGATCACCGTCAAGGACCAGATCGACGTGGGCGAGACGACCAAACGTGTTATCAACGCTGAGAAGACCACCGCGGCACAGGAGAAGGCGCAGAAACTACAGGAGCGATTCTCCGAATGGGCGTGGGAAGACCCCGATCGTGCAGCGCGCTTGTCCGACGAGTACAACCGGCGTTTCAACTCGATCGTTCTCCGGTCATACGACCGCGACGGCGAGTACCTCACCCTTCCGGGCCTGACGGAGACATTCAAGCCGCGAGAGCACCAGCTAGCAGCGGTTGCACGCATCGTCAGCGAGCAGGCCGTGGGGCTGTTCCATCAGGTCGGAGCAGGTAAGACGGCCGAGATGGTCATGGGCGCGATGGAGCTTAAGCGCATGGGCCTCGTGAACAAGCCCGTTGTCGTCGTCCCCAACCACATGCTCGAGCAGTTTTCGCGTGAGTGGCTGCAGATGTATCCGCAGGCGCGGCTTCTCGCCGCGTCGAGCAAGGATCTCGGCAAGGACGACCGCCGACTGTTTGTCGCCCGGGCAGCAGCCAACGACTGGGACGCGATCGTCATGACACATTCCGCGTTCCAATCCATTCCCCTCTCGCCCGCTTTCGAGCAGCAGTACATCAGCCGCGAGGTTGAGACCATGCGCGAGGCTCTGACGCACGCACAAGACGAAGGCGGCAGTTCGTACACGGTCAAGGAAATTGAGAAGGCGGTCATCCGCCTCGAAGAACGACAGAAAGAACTGATCGATCTGCCCCGTGACCCCGGGCTGTCGTTTGAATCGACCGGTATCGACTACGTGATGGTCGACGAAGCGCACCTCTACAAGAACCTGGCCACCGCGTCGAACATCCCCGGCGCGGAACTCCGGGGATCTCAGAAGTCGACCGATATGCACATGAAGCTCGACTACCTGCGCAGTCAGCACGGAGAACGTGTGGTGACCATGGCGACCGCAACGCCGATCGCCAACTCGGTCACCGAGGCATACGTCATGCAACGCTATCTTCGGCCAGATCTCCTCGAAAACGCTGGCCTACGCGTCTTCGACCAATGGGCAGCAACGTTCGGCAAGACCGTCAGCGAAATCGAAGTCGCACCCACCGGCGGGGAAAAATTCCGGATGAAGACGCGCTTCGCGTCGTTCCAGAACGTACCCGAGATGCTCCGCATGTGGCACGTCTCCGCCGACGTGAAAACGAGCGAGGATCTCAATCTGCCGGTGCCCGAGCTGTCGGTACGCCCCGACGGACAACGTGGACCGCTGATCCACACCGTCTCGCCAGGCCCGAAGCTGCGCGCGTACATCGACGACATCGCCCAGCGTGCGGATGCGGTGGCCAACAAGGAAGTCGCGCCCGACGTCGACAACATGCTCAAAATCAGTAGCGACGGCCGTAAAGCCGCACTCGATGTGCGCATGGTGGGCCTCGATAAGGATGTCGACACCGGCAAGATCGACGCCGCCGCAGCACAAATCCTGCACACCTGGCAACAGACTCGCGATCGCGAGTACGTCGACACCGTCACCAAAGAGAAATCCCCCGTTCCTGGCGGGCTACAACTTGTCTTCAGTGATCTCGGTGTGCCCAACTCCGATGGCAGGTGGAACGCCTACGACGAGTTGAAGAACCTCCTCGTCGACGGCGGGATGAACCCCGACTCAATCCGGTTCATGGGTGAAGCCAAAACAGACGCCGAGAAAGCGCGCCTGTTCCAGGCCGCTCGGTCAGGTCACGTCGCCGTTCTCGTGGGATCGACCGAAAAGATGGGCGTGGGAACCAACGTTCAAGCTCGTGCCGTCGCGCTGCACCACCTCGACGCGCCCTGGCGTCCGGCCGACGTCGAGCAGCGTGACGGCCGCATCATCAGGCAGGGAAACCAGAACGCTGAAGTCTCCATCCACCGTTACGTCGTCGAGCGATCCTTCGACGCGTACATGTGGCAAACACTCGAGCGCAAAGGCCGATTCATCAATCAGGTCATGCGAGGAAAACTCGACGTGCGTGAGATGGACGATGTGTCGTCATCGACGATCAGCGCGGCAGAAACGAAGGCGATCGCCTCCGGCAACCCGCTCCTGCTCGAGCAAGCTCAGACAAACGACGAACTCGGCAAGCTCGAACGGCTCGCCCGTTCCCATTCCCGAGCGCAGTCCAACCTCGTCCAGACGCACCAGATCAAACAGCGCCGGGCGGAAGTACTCAGCTCGCGCATCCTCGACCTGGAACACGCAAGTAACCATGTCGTCGATACCTCCGGCGAGAAGTTCCGCATCCAGATCGACGGACGGACGTACGACAAACGTGCCGACGCCGGAGCCGCACTCGCACGCACAATGATTCAAAAGGGTGTGCAGTACACGCAGCGAGATCAGGCTCTCGGCACCATCGCCCAGATCGGTTCTCACTCCATAGAAGCGCGCACGATCGTGTCGCTCGGACAAGCCAGCGTCGAATTCGTCGTGGCAGGCCTCCCCGATGTCACCCGCCGTGTGTCACGCGAGCGGGCACTCGATGCCGGGATCGGCCTCGTTACGCAGCTGGAAAATACTCAGGCATCGATCCCGGCCGTGCTCGAACAGATGAAACAAGATCTGGCAGACACGCGACGTGACGCCGCTGCGGCGCAGTCGCGCATCGGTATCCCGTTCGAGCATTCCGATCAGCTAGAGGCGGTGCGCACGCGTGCGGCGCAGATCGCGCAGCAACTGTCGCAGCAGGCAAGCAGCGGCCCAGCCGCTGTCGAGGAAGAACCGGAGAGGTTCTCCCCCGCCGAGCTAGCGCGTGAGATGGAAGACCCGAAGTGGTGGGCCGGGCGAGCCTATTCAGAACTGAGCACACTCGTGAGCGAGTCACGCGAGAAACGAAGCGATGATCCCGACTGGCGGCGCGTGTACTCGACGCTCGAAGACGGGCTACGGAGCAGACTGACGCCTTCGGCGCTCAAGAGCGCGTTCGATATCGACACGCCCCCAGATCAGTCAGTACCGCGTGCCGAGACGTCGTCTGCGACAGGGCCCGTCACGGGCTCGGCTCCTGATCGGAGCACCGGGCCGTCACTTTCGTAACAGCTAGTTCAGTCTGTGGGGGCCGGCTGGCGGTGCATCTCAGCTGCCGGCCCGGCATTCAGCGGTGCCGAAGACGTAGTTGAGGGAGCAGCCTGCGGCGGCGTTTGTGACGTTCACGCGCATGTCAATCTCTCCGTCGCATGAGCGCACGTCTACATGAACAGCCCGCGGGATCAGCTCGTCACCGTGGTACTGCGGGGTGGCTGCGTAATAGAGCGGGCAAGCGTCACCGGCGCCGGTATCGAGGTAGTCGCGAGCGATTTTCTCGGTGTAGGCCATCCCGCCGGCATAGACACCATCGGCGCGGGTGGATCCGACGTTTTGGGTGCGTGTTCCGGTGACGAGGTTTTCGCGCGAGGCTGCACCGCCGAGTGAGTCTGCGAGCAGGTGTGAACGGTTCCACAGCCATCCTGAGTAGGCCGTAGATCCGTCGACGTCTGCACGTGCAGGGATCGTGACCTCACCGTTTTCAGCGGGCCATCCAGCAGGGTCAACGGTGATGTCTTCGCGGCCCCGATCGGCTGCAGCCTGACGCAGCTCGGAGGTAAGTACCCCATAGGCGCACGTTGCCCGGTCGAGCTGGTCGACGGGACAGTAGGCGACGTCGCCGGGCTCTGCGGCGTACAGCACCTCTGCCGCGCCATCGACGGTGTAGTAGTCGCCGTCAACCGCAATGGCGACCTGCTCGATCGTCGGAGCGCCCCCCACGATGTCGCTTAATTCTGGCAGCCATTCGGCTCCGATACTGGGGACGGCGACCCATGCGACTGCCGCGACTACGGCCGTTGCCGCAATGCTTATCAGCGCCCGGCGCACTCGTTTGCGGATCGTTCTCGTGGTTCGTTTCATACGTCTCTGGCGTCTCCCGTTCAGGCTTGCGTTCGTGTTATCCGCTGTAGGGGGTTCCGGGAAGCAGGTCTTTCTCGCTGATGGTGCGCAGCTGGAACTCTGCACCTGTCCACGCGAGCTGCACGGTCACCTCTCGGGTACCGTCAGTGATCACCGTTGACCCGTATGGGCCGACGTTGAGTTCTGCGGGGCTTTTGCCCACGGGCCATCCCACGGGCCATTTCAGTTCACGGGCCTGTTCGTCTGTCAGGCGGAGGTCGTATGTCTCGTACACCGCATCCTGGACGCTCCGCGTGGTCTGTGCCCCCCGGTGAATGGCTTCGAGGACCAAAGTCAGGACAACTGCCGCGCTGATCGCGATCATCGCGTTGAGGCCAAGGATGTATAAGAGCCCAGCGCCTTCGTTACGTCGTCGACGGATTCGTTCGTTGACCACAACGCTGACGAGGACACCGACGATGAACACTGCGATTGCTGTCCATGTCCATGTCAGCCAGCCGTAAGCGCTCGGCTCGATGTCGAACTGGTTCATAGCTACTCCCCCATTCGGCGACCGGGGGCCATCACGCCAGTACCCACGGGCTGGAACGGCTTCCCGCCGTTGTACTTTTTCTCGAGGCGCTCGACCTCGGCCATGACGGCGCGGTTGATGAAGTCGGTCAGTGATCGGTGGGGCTCCTGCATCATCGTTCCCATCACAGCGCCGCGCATCCGCGCACTATCGTCTGGGTGCTGCTCGAACGACACCTTCTTGCGCTTTTTAGTCGATGCAGGCGCAGCCGGCTGCTGGGGGGTCTTGCCTGTGAGCTGTTCACGGGTCAGTGGGTTGTCGGGATTGTCATCACTGTCGATTGTGTTCATGGTGTGTCCCTTAGTGCTCAGGTGTTAGATGGGCTGGTCGTCGCTCGGGATCGCGACGGTTTCCCAGGGATGTGCGGGCGGGGCGGGCGTTTCTGCGCGGCTCGGCCAGGACGTCTGTGGGTGGAGCGGCATAGGGTCCGCGGCGGGTTCCGCGGGAGCAGCCTCTTTCCGTGCGGTGCCGCGCATCTTCGTTGCCTTCACCTGGTGGAAGCGGAGGCTGAAAGAAACTTCGCTCGCGTCGATCTTCTGCGATCGGCGGGTCTGCCCGGTCTCTTTATCTGGCCAGACGTCGGTCTGGACGTCGCCGGTGATGTGCACGCGATCGCCCTTGTGGCAACTCGCGGCGACGTTTTCGGCCATGTCGCCCCACACCTGTACGCGCCAGGCGTTGGGCTCAGCGTCCACCCATTCGCCGTCAGCGTTTCGTGTGCGCCGGTTCTCGAGGACGCGGAACCGTGCCATGGCTCGCCCGTTCTGGGCGTAGCGCAGCTCGACTTCTTCAGCGAGGTTCCCCGCGAAAGTGATGGACGACATGATTACCGCTTTCTCTGCTATTGCCAGTAATGGATGAAAGTAAGGTCAGCGCTCGGGGATGACCCAGCAGGTGCCATCCGGGGTGATGGGTGGGCTTCCGAGGTCGCGCCAGATGTTCACTTCGTGCCATTCCGGCCACGGCGCAAGATTTGGTTCTGTTCCCATCACTCCCTCTTTTCACCTCTAATAGTACCAATAGAGGTGTTGCTAGTTAAGTGAGTGCGGCGATCCGGTCGATGTGGTCGGGTCGGAATCCGGACCAGTGGTCCTGGTCGGTGCCGTCTTCAACGACACACACGGGCGCTTCGGTGTAACCGAGATCCTGAGTGACGTACTCGCGTGCGTTGGCATCGTCGCGGATGTCGATCTCGTTGAAGGGAATGCCCTTATCTGCGAGAACGCGCTTGGTCATCGTGCAGCGGATGCAGCTCGGGCCGGTGCTGTAGACGGTCACGGTATTCATGGTGTGCTCCTCCCCCGTATTTTTTTGGCCAAGCGGCTCGTCCACGAGCCGATGAGCGTGTGGTGCGTGTCAGGCCCTAGACGTTCCGGGAGTGGCCGACCGAGCGTGCGAGGGAGAGACGCGGCCGGGGTGTCGCCCGGGCTTGACCCACACCAGCCCCGTAGCCGTTGCTTGCAGCGGCCCAGGGCCACGCTCGTACAATCGGCCCCTTGGTCCGCTTGGCCAAAATACACTCTGCCGCCCGCGCTGCGGGCGTCGTTGCCCCGACCTCCGGTGCCGGGGGCCGGTGTCAGCGGTGCGGGCACCTCCGCGCCGTTTGGCGTGGTGAAGCGTCCGGGGATTCCCAAGGGGGCCGGCGCCTCCTTGGGCTGCCAGAGGCGACCGTTTGTGACGGGCTCAGTAGTAGTGGAGGTGATCACGGTAATGCTTCTACTGCCGACATCGCTGTACTTGACTGTTTATCGCGCGGTGTAGGCCTGCCCGGCGCCCATCACGTCTCTCTCGGATCTGCCATAGCCTCAGCCGCGAACCAGGCTTGGCGTTCGATCATGCGCTCCCGGACCGCAGACCCCGCACTGAAGATCAGAGTGCCGCTGGCGATCACGCCGAGAACCACATCGAGACCCGGCCACCCCTCCTTAGGGAGGATCGATTCCCACATGTTCCATGCCACGACGACTGCGAGAGTCACGGACCCCCCCACCCAGGCGAACCAAACATGGTGGCGCAGCGCTGACGCATGGTCATGCGGGCCAGGACCAGACAGGCCAAATCTTACGAACAGCACCAGTGCCAAAAAGAGTGACGACGTAAGCAGCAGAGGCATGAAGGACGACTCGAAATCGATCCCGAACCACGTGGTAAACAGCGGCACCTCGCCGCTAAATTCAAAGAAGCCAAGGATCATTGAGGTGAGAACGATGCTCCCGGTCAACGTAAATACGCCGGGCTCGACCTCCCGCTCCAAGTTCTTCATGGCCGTGACTCTCTTCTTCTCTGCCTCGTCCATCGCGTCACTCGATTCACTCATGTCTTCTGCTTCTCTCAGATTAAGCATCCGGGCCTCCGTAACCGGGCCAGCGGCCCGGGTGGCCGTTTCCGTTCTGGATGGTCGCCTGTGGCGTTACAACTGCGTCATGATGCACGCAGGTACTCGGTGAGAGCATCGCGGATGACGGCGCTGGCCTTGCGGTGCTCTCGCTTGGCCCGCTCGGTTAGGGCGCGGTCGAGCTCCTCGGGCAGGCGTACCTGCCGCTTGGGTGACTCGCCCCGCGCAGCGGCTTGGCCGAGGCTGGGGCGGCCGCGACGGATCGCTGCATCCAGCTCGGCCAGCTCATCGGCATCGAGGGCAGACTCAACAACGGCACGGCCGCGGCGCGCAGCCTCATCGCCGCTGGAGATCGTGGCGTTGGGGGAAATGTCAATGTCGCCCCGCTCGTAGCGCTCAGCGCGCTCCTCGGGCGTCTCGCGTACGGTCATCGCTTCTGCTCCTTCTGTGCGGTCTCAATTGTGCGGATGATGTGCGGGCGGGCTTCCATCATGTGGAAGATCTGGATCTCGCGGGCGCGGTGATCAACTTCTGCGAAAACCTCGACCTCGGTCCCGTCGACAGCGGGTCCGATCCATCCGGCCGGGTCCGGTGTCGACGGGATTCGCGATGCCTGGAAGGGGTCCGCCGTCAGGCGGGCCCGGCTGATCGCCGCAAGGGCATCGATCCGCTCAAAGCCGTGACGTCGAGCTGAGGCTACGAGGGTGATCTTCCACTTGCCATCCATACACTTATTGTACTCCATAAAGAGGTAAATATGTAGTCCAATAATGGAGGTTTTTAGCGCCCCCAGGGGGGGCTCACGCCCGGTTCAGTTCCCAACAATTTCATTGGGGTGAGGTGGATCATCCCGGTAGTTGGCGATCGCTGCGAGGAGGTCAGGGACGTCGGCGCACCCGGTGAGGTCGAGAAGGTCTCTGATCTCAGACCAGACCAGCTGTCGCGGCATCGCTTTCCTCTCGTGAAGTTCTGCCCTCATCGTAGAGACGAAGGGCTTTCTGTTTGTCAGAAGCACGGGCAGCGCGCAAGTTCTGGTGAACGTCCCGTGACGTGCGGGATCGGATTTGACTGGGGGAGGTAAACATGGCGGAAGACAATCGGCGGACAAGTGCGCCGCCTGACGCAGCGGTGAATGACCGTGTGGCAGAGGTTGCTTCGCGGATGCCATTCGGCAAGACATTCATCGAGGACTATGCCGAGGGCGTGCTGCAGATTGACCTCGGTGCGACCGGTGAGGACGAAGGTCACGACCGTGCAGGAATCGATGGCACTGGCCCTGAGTACCGGTGGTGGGTGGAGACCCCTTACGGCGACCGTCAGGAATGGTCGGATCTGGGCTTTGACGCCGATCCTACGGAGGTTGCCACCTGGGTGACCCGCCAAGCGCTGACGCTCAATTCGCCAGCGGCAACGTTCAGACGTGAGATAACGCCCGTGCAGCTTGATGAGCAGCAGATTGACACACTGCGTCACGAGCTTCTTGACTATGCCGAATGGATCAATACGGCAGAGTTCACCGACGCGGAGGTGAGAGATGCGGCCGCTCGCGGGCATCGCCTGGACGTCCCTATGGATATGTACACGGGGATTGCGCGGAATCTCCCCGCGGCGGGCGAGGTCCTCTATGTGAACACCGTCGATGAGCGACTGAGCGAAGTGTTTCATCGCGCGGGATGGTCGACGGCACCGGACAGTGCCACTCCCCCGCACATGCGGTCGCTTGTAGAGACGGTCGAGAGCCAGATGCTTCGCGTTCGAGTTCTGGATGCCGCGAATGCCGCACCGGGGTTGTCCCGCACCGCGGCGACAACCGAACAGCTCGCCGGACGGATCAGCGCCCTCGAGACGCATAACAGCAGCCTCGAGGTCAGGCTCTCCGCGGCCGAGCAAGACTTGGCGCACACACGGTCAGCGCTGATCTCCGTCGCTCGCAAGCTCGATCCGGGAACCGCGCAACGAGAACGGCAGCAGGATCCGGCTGCGACGGGGCCGGTCACGGAGGCTCCTGGAACGCCTCGAGCGGCTCCGTCAGTGGGCCCTGCTTGATCTCAGTGCCTTAGAAAGTGGTCCCGCCCCGTTCTCATGGGGCGGGACCACTTTGGGTTCATGCAGCGGGGTCGTATCGCCGGAACCAGATGTGGTGATTGTCGTCGAGTCGCGATCCAAAGGTGCGGATTCCGTCAGCGATGTCGATCGTTTCGTCGGTGACAGCAGCGGCTAGCTTGCCGAGGTCGATCCGTACCCGGATGATGCTCATCGAGTGGGTAAAGCACACTTCAACCGTGTCGTCATCGTCGGCAATGTGGCCGACACCCTCGGAATTGATGACGGCCAGCTCTCCGCGGTTGACGGTCAGGAGCATCTGCGGAGTAGGGCCGTGTCGGAGTGCTTGGGCGTCGTAATCGGGGTGCGCCTGGGCGAACGTGGTGCGGCCGATGTAAAGAAGTGTGTTGGGGTCAATGATGTGAGCGATTGCTCCGCGGGGGCGTGTACCGGTGGGGGTGTTGGTGGTCATGTGTCTCTCCCTCATTTTTTTGCCTTGATGGCACGTAGTGCCACAGCGACCGCGAGAGTGGAGCGCAACCCTAGCGCCGGGCATGCGTGGCCGAGCGGAGCGAGAGACGCGCGAGACAGGCGCGGCCAGGGTTGCGCGGAGCGGAGTGGTCGCTATCGTGCCGCAGGCATCACGGCAAAAAATAGAGCCCGTAGGGCGACTGCTGCGGGGGCGCGAAGCGCCCCCGTCGATCACCGATGGGCGTTCTATCGCGCGATCGGGAATGAGGAGTTCTCTCACACGTCGCCGCCGCCGTCCGGAGGGTGGACGGTACGGCGGCGTGGGTCCGGACACGGGTCCGGTGGTATGTCAGGGCTCGCTGTTGTCGGCGAGGTCGTAGCCGCCGAGAGGGCTATAACCGGGGACGTGGCGAGAGGCGAGCTTGGATGCGCGGGCGGTGCGGATGGGGGCACCGTCAACACGGAAAGCCGCGGGATAGTTCTCGTCGATCCACGCGCGACGCTGGGGTGTCATCTCTCTACTTCCCATGCCCCCTCGCAGGTTCCCCGGGAGGATCGGGAGTTCGCGCCATCCGGCGAATGCATGGTCGTGCCAGGCTTCGACGGCGATGTTCTCGTCGGAGTCGATATGGTGCCACCTGCACCTGGTGCAGATCGTCATCGTGAGCAGGCCCCCGACGCACAGGCACGCGAGCCGGTTTCCGTCCTGGTCGACGTGCCGCCAGAAGTCGCATCGGAGGTCGGCAGTGAACTGGAAGAGGTCATGCTCTGGGAGGTCCAAGCGCCCGCCCGTCGCTGAGGGGAACCACATGTGAGTGGCGCGGAGGCTGCCGCGCTTGTCGAGGTGCTCCTCCTCGCGACGGCGCAGGGCTGCCATTGCTTCGTCTGGGTCGATGTAGCCGCTCGTGAAGTGCAGTGGCAGTCCCTCCCAAACGGGCAGGGCGTCGAGGTCGGCCTCGATCATCAGCTGGTCGATTGCGGTCATGAGGTCCATGTGGCTGATCTCTCCCTCTCTTCTTTTGCCGTTGAGGCACTGTGTGCCGATCAGGATGAGAAGCGGGACAGCAACCCGAAGGGCGGCACCTGTGCCGGCCCAACGCGCCGCTCGCGGGCGCGGTGGGCTTGTGTTCCGCGGAGCATCCGTACAATCGCCAAAGGCTCAACGGCTAAGAAAAATCGGGGTGCCCGCCTTGGCGGGCGCGTCCAGTGCGGCACGTGCACTCCAGGCGAGGCACGGGACATCGAGTGGTGGAGCTGACCGGTATCTTCTAGCTCAACGTGCGTCGGACTTCGCCCAGAGCACGCCGGCGACAACCAGAACGATCGGCGTGAGCACGAGCACCGCTACCGACGTCGGAATTGATGCGGCGACGCGATGCAGCCAATCGTTCACACCACCGAGGAGCACGCCGAGGAATAGCGCCACGGCGGGAACGTATCCGAATAGTGGCACGTCGTTTCCCGCTCCCCAAAGGCCCCATATTGCCAACGCGATCGACGCCGCGATGCCGGTAAAGAACAGCACCAAAACGACACCTGAGGACGGGATGTGCCGCATCACCGAGCCGGGCAATACCAACAACACCAGAGCGGCCCCGCAACTCACGGCGACCCACGCGAGCCACATCACGGTCTTGACTGCCGTAGCGCCACGGCTGTAGCCGACGTGACGATCACTGACCCACGTCGCTACCGTCGCCGCGGAGAGGGTCCAGATCACCGTCACCGCGGTCAGCACCGCGACCGACAGCCAGTTCACCCATGTCCAGTCCGTCTCATACGCGAGTGCGGTCTCCCAGGTCATGCGTCTTCTCCCATCGTCATCGGCGCGCGCTCCACGCGCCACCACCCGAACGGCCCGTTCTCCGATGCCACCGTCCCGGGGAAGGTTGCCTCCCAGCGCATCGCCAGCTTCTTCGACCGCGTGCGCGCCCAAATAATCGTTCCTGCTCTGTCTGCCGCGGCTGTGAGCGCCGGACTAACCCTCGCCAGGAGTGAGGCGCCGCGTCCCTGGCCGATGTTCCGAGCGACGTGATCGATGATCTTCCATCCGCTGGCCGAGGACACCACAGCGACTGCCGCATCACGCTCCTGCGTGACGTAGTAGCGGGTGCCCGACTGGTCGAACAGCAGGATCTGCGTGAGTGCGAGAACCGGCCACAGTGGCCACCACACCATCACACAGAACACGCTCCACGCGCGGCTTGAGAACCCACCGACTCGCATCCGTCGCTGATGCATGAGCTGCCACCACCAAACGATCCTCAGCGCGTCGGCATAAGTCCCCCGCAGAACGCCTTGGATTTCCGGCGGCTGCGGAATATGCCTCAGTGCTGCTCTCTCCGCGGCGATCACGAGCCCGACCGCGATCACGAGCCCGACCGCCGCCGCTCCAATCACGATCGCGACCATCGTCCACTGTGCGTCCTCGACCGATTGCTCTGTGAGGGCGACGGTAGAGGACGTCGCGGCCGAAAAACTCACCCCGAACAAGACGCCGTTCAACAGCGTCCAGATACCGGCCACAACCCACCGCTCACTCCGCGGCGTCCGGGGACTCGTCGCGAAGCTCGCCGCCACCGGCAGCGCGAGCGCCGCGACGAAGAAAACGGACATCACCGCTCCGTGCTCGAACGCGACATTCAGCCATACGACCAGGACCGTCACCCCGATGCTTACAACGCCGGGAGTGGTCAGTCGCGTCCACCGCGGTTCAACGCTGTCGTGATGTTTCCGTGCCACCCAGTCCCACGACGATCGCCGCATGTATCGGGCCGAGATCAGCGCGGCCAATGTGAGGAGCACGAACCCGATCAGCATGAGCGGATGCGGATATACGAACAGCACCGGCAGCGTGGCGAGCCCTGCCAGATGCGCGATCGCGTACAGCACGATCGACGCCGCATAGCGCAACCGTCCTTCTTTCTCTGCGCGCAGAGGGTGGTCCACCAGAGGTGCTGTCATCGTCATGTTGTCGCCTCCCGCAACGTGTCGTCATCATCGTGTTGCGCCCGCGCTAGGCGGGCCGTTGTCATATGTCCTCGAAGCGGGGAACCAGCATTCGCCGAACGTGACGCTGCCTGTCTTGTTAGCCCAAGATCGCGCGCGATCGTCGCGATCGGCTGATCCGTGTTCAGCTCCACGATCGCGGCCGTGCGCATCTGCGCCGCTTCCCCTCGAATGCGGTCGCCGAGATGATCCAGCTCAATAGCCACGATCGCTCGCGTTCGAGCTGGAAGACTCTCTCGAAGTTGCTCCCAGAGAATGCGGCCCGCTGCAAACTCACGGGTAAGTTCGTCAAATTCTTCGGGTTTCAGATCAGTAGTCGCGAGTCGTGCGGCCGCGGCACGCGCGTCGTCGCCGCCGACTCGGTACCAGAGAGTCCATGACCAATCCATGCTGCCCACGGTAGACCGCAAGCCTCTGTTGCGCAAGCGCCTATTGCGCAACAGAGGCTTGCGGGCGCTTTCAATGGTTGACGCTCCTCCCAGGTGTTCGACCACCGAGCCCCTGACGCATCATGCGGGTCCGACCGCGAAACCCGGTACGGTCGGCGTCCCACACGCGAGAACGAGTAATCCCAGCAGCGATGGATGACCTCGACGTCGAAGCACAACCCCATTACCCTGACTGCGGCGTGGTGTTGCGACCGCGGCAAGGAGGGGCCGCGGCCTCCGACACTGCAGCTGTCCGTTGGGGGATCGTTTTGTGTGACACCCAAGTCCGCGTCATCTTCCTGCGCCATAGCGCGACACCCTCGTCTCATATAGGGTGACCATAGGAAAACTCATTAATGCCCGCCTATATGAGACGCACCCACGTGATCGAAGAGGAGACCGGAATGGTCAGCGATGACGACAACCAGCAGGAGACGTGGGTGCCGACAGTTCGCCGGGCTGAGGATGAGACCGAGATCTCCCAGACGCTGCGGCCTCGTCGAGATCACTGATGGATTTCGGCTACTCCCGGGTCTCGACCGTCGGGCAAGATCTCGAGGTGCAGCGCACATTCCTCCTCGGTGAGGGGATCCCCGAGGGGCGAATCTTCTTCGATCACGGATTCTCGGGGAAGACGGCTGATCGCGATGGTCTGCGGACGGTACTCGGGGTCCTTGGCGAGGGCGACAAGCTCACGGTCCCGAAGCTCGATCGACTCGCGCGCAACGTTGAGGAGACGCTGCGCATCGTGCGCGAACTTGCAGATCGCGGTGTCGCATTCCAGTTCGGGAAGACGGTCTACGACCCTGCGGATCCGTTCTCGAAGCTCTTCCTGACGTTCCTCGCCGCGATCGCCGAAGCGGAAGGCGGGTGGATCAGCCTCCGCACTCAGGAGGCGATGGCGCGTCCGTCAGTCCGCGCGAAACTCAAGGGCCGTCGCCCGAGCCTCACGCCGAAGCAGGACGCGGCGATCGCCCGCCACCTCGCCGACGGCGAGTTCAGCGCCATGGAGATCGCCCAGATGTTCGGCACGTCACGTGCGAGCGTCTATCGCGCGGCAGATCGCCACCAGAAAAGAATTGAGAGGACACAATGACAGAGAGTCTTCCTTCCAGCAAGGGTCAGCGTTTGTACGACTACGACCCGATGATCTATGACCTCCTTCGGGAGGCAGCGAACGTCCTGCGCGGTGAGTACATCGGCTTGGCGAACGAGTCGGCGGAGCCGGAGCGGTCGCGCTTTCTTAAAGCTGAGCGAGCGGTGTCTCGCGAGGTGGATGCGGTTGATAGCTATGACCGGGCGGCGGTCGAGTCATTGACCGCGGAGTTCCGCGGCCGCACCAGTGAGCTGCGGTCGATCTAGTGGCGTGGCGTAGCAACCTGGACCAGGCTGAGCTTCGGGCGCTGTTTGAAGCCCAGGTGCGGCCGAGTCTGGATGCCGCATCGTCGCCGACGCGTGAGCGTCCGCTCTTCGTGATCATTGGGGCGCAACCTGGTGCCGGCAAATCTCGATCGATCGAAGCGGTGCGGCGCGAGCATCCGGATGTGGTGCCCGTGATTGGGGATGATCTGCGTCCATATCATCCGGATTTTCGGGCGCTGATGCGCTCGAATCCGCTGGCGATGCCGGCAGTCACTCAGCAGGCTTCCGGGGCGTGGGTCGGGATGTCAGCTGCGCATTTGCGCGAGCGGCGTCAGAGTGTGTTGCTCGAGACGACGATGCGGCAGCCGTCAGTGGTCGTCGCGACCGTGCGCGAGTTTCGTGCGGCAGGGTACGACGTGGAGGTGCGCGGACTTGCCGTGCCGGCTGAGGTGTCGCGACTCGCGACGGTAACGCGATGTTTGACGGACGAGAAGGAGCGGGGGCGCTGGGCTCCCTCGACGTTTCACGACGCTGCGTATGAGGCCATGCCGGGCACTCTAGAGGCCGTGATCGCCAGCGGAAATGTCGATCGTGCCGTTGTGCAGAAGCGTTCCGGTCAGGTGTTGTTGGACCGGCGTGTGACACCGGAGGCTGCCGAACGGTTGGGAGCAGAAGCACGTTCGGCCGTGGAGGACGGGCGAGACGTTGCTACGTTGACGCGGGAGGACGGGCGCGCCTGGGTGCACGAGTATGTTCGCGCGTCGACCATTATGGCGTCCGGTCAGCAGCCTGAAGATCCAGGGATGCTGCGCACGATGATTGCTCTTGCGAACGGTCCTGCTCGCGCCTTGATTCGAGCGACGCACGAACAAGGCACCGAGGAACAGGCTGCCGCGCTCGAGCATGTTCTGGCCGGGGCCGCACGGTTGACGCCGTCCTCACAACACGGACGTCGTGCTGCAAGCCCCGATACGGGCCCCGTCACGGGACAGACTCCTGATGGCCCGTCTGCGGGCCCGGTGCTTCGATAGTTAGCCTCGGGCTTTCATCGTTGAAGCGCTCTGAGCTCGTGTCCTGGACGTGAAAAGTGCCCCTGATCTGGAAGAATAAGACTTGTCTAGAGCACTTGTTCGTCCAGTTCGAGGAGCACCTTCAAGGTGAAGAATACCGGAGCCTATCCCCGCGCCCATGTTGATACTGCGGCGGTGTCCGCGTTGCCGCCGGTGACATTCATATTCGGATCATCTCACCCCGCTACGACAACGGCTGGGGACGGACGCTCCCACTAGGTTTGGAGCATGGACAAGAACCGGCTGTACTACGGCGACAACCTCGACGTGTTGCGCAAGCTCCCCGGCTCGTCGGTCGATCTGGTCTACCTTGACCCGCCGTTCAACTCGGCTCGCAACTACAACGTGATCTTCTCGCGCCACGGTGAATCTGACAACGGCGCTGGCGCGCAGATTCAAGCGTTCGAGGACACCTGGGTGTGGACCCAAGCGACGGAGGAACAGTTCGACGAATACGTCGGCGGGGGTCTCCCCGTTCGCGTTGCCGAAGCGCTCACTGCATTCCGCACGCTCGTCGGAGAGAACGACGCGCTTGCGTACCTCGTGAACATGGCACCCCGGCTCGTCGAGCTTCATCGTGTGCTGAGCGACACGGGGTCACTCTGGCTTCACTGTGACCCGACGATGTCTCACTACCTCAAGATTTTGCTCGACTCGATCTTCGATCCGCGCACTTTCCGCAACGAACTGATTTGGCAGCGCACGACCGCGAAGGGCTACCAGACTCGAAAGCTCGCGGCGAACCACGACGTGATTCTGGTCTACGGCAAGACCGACAAGATGACATGGAACGCGGATGAAGCCTTCATCCCATATGACGAAGACGACCTCGACGAGAAGACGCTGAGCAAGTATTCGCACGTCGATGATGACGGTCGTCGCTACCGGCTCGACAATCTCACTGGTCCCAATGACCCTCGCCCGAACCTCACTTATGAGGTCATGGGGGTCACCCGTCGCTGGCGATGGAGCCGCGAACGCATGGAGCAGGCAATCGCTGACGGGATCGTTGTTCAAACGAAGCCCGGTGGAGTTCCGCAACGCAAGAGCTTCCTCGATGAGCGCAGCGGTCGACCGCTCGCGGACGTATGGACTGATATCTTCCCGTTGAACTCGCAAGCCGCGGAGCGACTGGGCTACCCGACGCAGAAGCCCCTCGCGTTGCTTGAGCGCATCCTCAAGCTGTCGACCAACCCCGGCGACACCGTGCTTGATCCGTTCTGCGGATGCGGCACGACCGTCGATGCCGCGCAGAAGCTCGACCGTTCGTGGATCGGTATTGATATCACCTACATCGCGATCGACCTGATCGTGAAGCGGCTCACGCACACCTTCGGGAAGAACGTGCTCGATTCCATCGACATCGCCGGTATCCCGCGTGACGTAGGTGGCGCGCAAGCGCTATTCGATCGCAACCCCTTCGACTTCGAACGGTGGGCGGTCTCACATATCAACGCGCAGCCAAATGAGAAGCAGGTTGGGGATCGCGGGATCGACGGCGTCGCACGTTTCATGCTCGACGGCACCGTGAAGAACCTCGGGCGCATCCTGGTTTCGGTCAAGGGTGGCAGGCAACTCAATCCGTCGATGGTGCGAGACCTAGAAGGAACCATCACCGCGCAGAAGGCAGAGATGGGCGTTCTCATCTTGCAGCACGAGCCGACGCGCGGGATGCTCGACGTGGTGAATCACTCAGGCTTGTTCACGCACCCGTCGAACGGACAGAAGTACCCTCGCTTGCAGATCATCACGACCGGCGATCTTCTCGCAGGCAAGCGTCCTGAGATGCCGCCGGTGCTTCCCCCTTACGTGCAGGCGAAGGCAGCGATCCAGGACTCAGGGGCAATGCCGCTTTTCTAGCTCAGTCCTCACAACACGGACGTCGTGCTGCAAGCCCCGATACGGGCCCCGTCACGGGACAGACTCCTGATGGCCCGTCTGCGGGCCCGGTGCTTCGATAGTTACCGGTAAATGGCGCTACAGGTTCGGGCCAGCAAGACCCGTCCGCGATGAGCCAGGTGTGACGGGTCCGGTGTTCGGATCAGCGGGCCGACGCCGGATTCCAGAGGTGTCACGGTCACCGGCGGCATGATCCGGGCGGGTCACCGTTGCTGCGTCGATCACGCCGACGAGGGGGCGTGGGTCAATCCAGGTTCGTTCTCCGCGAGGCGTACTTTTCGCGGATGCGGCGTACAGCTCCTCCGCGCTCACGCGGGAGAAATCGACCTTGAACGGTGTTTGCTCAGCGATCTGGGTCACGAATGACCGTATTGTCCGGCCGTTCCCGTCGCGGAAGGGGTGCGCCTGGTTGAGGTAGGCGAAAACGGTTGCCGCGCTCATGATGAAGCGCCTCCGGTCGAGATCCTTCCAAGGGGTGTCCCGTGTGAATTCTTGGACCTCCGCGACACGCTGTTCGATCTCACCGTTGCGCGGTTTCGCGAATTCGGTCTCTCGATCAGCCTGCATTCGAGCCGTGCGCAGCTCTACTGGCCCAGTCGTAGACGTCTTGGAAGAGGTAGCGGTGGATTGCCCGCAAATGATCGAGGCCGTACGTACGCTCATTGTTCGCAGTGCCGTCAGCGAGATCCATGAGGCGATCGGCCGTTGCCGCTCGGACTCTCGCCTCTAATCGGTCAGGGTCGCGTTCGCCGAACTTGTTTCGGAGCGTCCCCTGATGAGTCTCGGGATCAATCGTCTCGGGGTAGAAATACGACTCCCATGCTTCCCAGCCGGTCGCCATCGGTCGCTAAGCGCGCGAGCGAATGCGCTGCGTGTACTCGTCGCGGGTGATCGCACCGCTTTTGAGCTCGAGGAGATCTACAACGTCAGCGCGGTTGGGTTCCCAGCCGGAAAGGTACTGGGAGGCGAAGGTCTGCCGAAACAAGTCCTGGCGGTCTTCGTCGAGATCGACGAAGAGATCCGGCCATAGCGCCACCACATCACATCCGGCCATAACGACCACCTCCTGTGAAGCAGTCAACCACGTGAACCACGTTCCTCCGCGTCAGGACAGGCTCAGCACCGGAGTCTCGGTGTAACGCCAGTGGCTCCCACTCAAAGGTGGGAGCCACTGGCGAAGATGCCGATCGGAGTGGTGTTTTCTATCGTCCGCTCCCCCATGTTTGACGAACTGCGTCTTCGACGATCTGCCGTTTGGTGAGGCCCTCCCGGAAGTGAATTTCGTCGATGAGGTTGGCGATTTCTTCGCTCAGACGTGTACCGAACTGCACTGTTACGTCGCGTCGACGAGGAGGTGCGCCCTTCGCCATCCCACCAGCGGCATCCTTATGAGGTGTCTTGTCGGCCTCCCTCAATGATGGTGCGCTCGGGGCCGTGTCCTCACGAGGTTTGACCGGACTCAGGGTGTGGTCGACGGGGTCGATACCTGCCGAAGGGGCAGGGCGTGGCCGCGTCGTGCGGGGTGGGCGTTCGGGCAGATTGGTCATCGGATTACCTCTCGCATGATCGTTTCGTAGGCCTGGCGAATCGGCCCACCTTTCCTGTACCGGCCGTACCATTCCCCACGTAGACGAGATTCGGGCACGATCGACAGGTGTGGGATGAGCTGCCCCAGTCGCGGGGCGTTCTTGGTGATGAGTTCTACGGCATCGGTCTCGGAAAAGCTCATGAACCCCGTTCCATCCCGGCTGATCGCTGAGCCTGCCTCGTGAATCGCATGTCCGGTGCCAAGGCGTTGCTGCGCAGCTGTGAAACGGTGAACTGTTCGCTGTGCACCGTCAACCCCGTCAACCCCGCTGTCGGTCGCTGTGGCGGCATAAATTACGGCTTGTGAGGCGTAGAGGGCGTTCAGTGTCAGGATTCCGCCTGGCCTGTTTGCACAGTCGATGACAACGAGATCGGCGTCGAGGCCTTCGAGAGCTGCGCTCAGTCGTAGTTCCGCGAAGTCGTTGCGCTCCCCCTCGACGTTAGACAGGTCTGCTGTTGAGGGGATGAT
The DNA here is from genome assembly GCF_011046975.1 of Microbacterium amylolyticum. Classification (NCBI taxonomy): domain Bacteria; kingdom Bacillati; phylum Actinomycetota; class Actinomycetes; order Micrococcales; family Microbacteriaceae; genus Microbacterium; species Microbacterium amylolyticum. The sequence goes on from NZ_CP049254.1 coordinate 23,876, forward strand.
CCGGAGGTTTTCGCTCCATCCCGCCTCGGCGTTGGCGGGGACGGCAAGTTCTTTCGCCCAGCCGGCAGAGTCGTCGTTGCCGAGGATCGCGCCGATGTGCAGGCCTTCTTCCACGGGCTGTGCGCGTAGCCACTTCGTGGACGCAGCGCGCGGGTCAAGGTCGACGAGAACGACGCGGCGCGGGGCGACTGCAGGGAGGTGGTTCTTTGCATCGGCCTCGATGCCTTGTGCTGCCACCATTGCGATGCTCACGGCGGTCGTGGTCTTGCTGACTCCCCCGGCCTCGCTGTAAACCATGATCGTCTGCATGTCTAAATCCTATCTCTCTTTCTGGCGTTCTAGATAGATATCTAGCGGTGTAGATAGATACCTAGAACACCGGCGCGGCTTGCGATCTTTCCAACTAGAGTACTAGACATCTTTCGTTCTGACTATCTTTCTAGATAGACAGCGTTCTAGCGAGAACGATAGGTAGCTAACTCGCTCGCTACGTGTTACCAGTTCACTGAGAGTGGCAACGCGGCGTCGGTGGTCCGTGCGATCGCCGCTGAGGTCGTCACGGTCGGCTTGGGCGAAACGCTGGCGGCACTGAAAGTGAAGGAGAAATGAGCCCGGCGCGAGCATGTCGCTTGAGAGGTGCGCATGTTCGAATATCAGTCTTAAGTGTCATACTCCTCGACGTAGATTCGTTCTAGTGGGGGAGGTGGGCGTGGGAACGCTGAATGCGCGGCTGCTGCCGGTGGCCTGGGGGGAGCCAGTGACGCTGCTGGTTGCGCCTGAGTCAGTGCCGGCGGGGTTTCCCAGTCCGTCTCAGGACTACGCCTCAGACGAGCTGGATTTGAACGAGCGTCTGATCCGCGATCGGGTGTCGACGTTCGTATGGAAGGCCGCGGGGCACTCGATGACGGAGGCGGGGCTCCATGACGGGGATCTCCTACTGGTCGACCGGGGTGTTGACCCGGTGCCGGGTCACATTGTGGTCGCGGTGGTCGACGGGGAATACACAGTGAAGCGGCTCGATCTGGTGGGAAAGCGCCTAGTGCTGCGTGCTGAGGCACCGGGCTATCGCGACATCATTCCGGGCGAGCTGAGCGAAACGAGCATCTGGGGAGTCGTGACGTGGGTTCTTCACCAGACGTGATCGCCCTCGTCGATTGCGTTTCCTTCTACGCCAATGCCGAGCGTGTCTTTGATCCGTCGATCGCGACGCGCCCCACAGTGGTGCTCAGCAACAACGACGGTTGCGTGGTGGCCGCGGACCCGCTGGCGAAGGCTATGGATCCGGACATCATGGGCAAGCCTTGGTTTCAGATCGAGGCGTGGTGCCGTGCTGCGGGCGTGGCCGCACGCTCGTCGAACTATGAGCTGTATGGGTCGCTGTCGGGGCGTGTGGCGGAGATCCTGGGCCGGTTCTCGGCATGGCAAGAGGTTTACTCGATCGATGAGAGTTTTATTCGGCTACGGGGGACACCTGCCGAGGTCGAGGCGATCGGCCAGGAGATCCGGGCGACGGTGCTGCGTCTAACGGGGATCCCCGTTCGGGTGTCGATCGCGCCGACGAAGACGCTGGCGAAGGTCGCGGCGCTCGGCATTAAGAAGGTACCCGCGATGAACGGGGTGCTGGATCTGCGCCGGTATGAGTCGGATCAGCTCGATCGGATCCTCGATTCGATACCCGTGACGGATCTGTGGGGCGTGGCCGGTAGAACGGGGAAGAAGCTCGCGGCCATGGGCATCCATACCGCTCGCGAGTTGCGTGACTCGAATCCGATGTGGATCCGCAAGCGGTTCTCCGTCGTGATGCAGCGAACCGTTCTCGAGCTGCGCGGGACGCGTTGCATCGATCTTGAAACACAACCGGTGACCGCGAAGGATCAACTCATCTACTCGCGCTCGTTCTCGGTCAAGATCACCGATGCTGATGTTCTCGATCAGGTCATCAGCATTTACGCACAACGCGTGAGCGCCCGCTTGCGGGCTCAGAAATCGTTGGCGGGGCATTTGAGTGCGTGGGTGTCGACGGGCTGGGCTGACGAACGCTCCGTGGCTCACACCGGGCACGTGAACGTACCGTTGGCGACTCCGAGCGATGACCCGATCGCGCTGACGAAAGCTGCTGGCCGTCTCCTCCCGAAGTGCTTCCCTGTTGACGGGATCCGGTACGCCCGGGCGGGTGTCGTACTGACGGATCTCCGCGACGTCGACGGGACGATGCCGCTTTCACTGTTCCGAGAAGAATTCGAGGGGCGCGGCATCGGCCGAGCGCTAGATGACATCACGCGCAAGCTCGGCCGCGACGCTGTGGGCGTGGGGCTGGGTGGGATCAAGAAGCCGCCCGGGTGGGAGATGAAGCGGGCAATGTTGTCGAAGCGGGCAATGACGCATTGGGACGAGCTGCCCGTCGCCGTCTCGTAAGGGTCTAGAACGGCACGTCACCTTCGTAACTAACGGCAGCCGGCACGTGGTGGCCTGCGCGGATCTGCGGTGGGCAAGTCGGGCACGGACGAGCGAAGCTGTAGCCGGCGTCAGTGACGCTGTTGATCCAGCCGTGGCCGTCGCAGTCGCCGACGCCGCACGGCTCGGCCGGGGGAGTGGCCGGCTGTGCTTGGGGAAGTTCCCCGTACATCGCCGCGTCGATGTCGGGGAGGGTGCCGACGCCGCGCAGCATGATTTTCAGGAGCGCAAACGGGCTGCGCGCAGGTTCCCACGGGCTTACGCGCAGCGTGCTGGCTTCGCGGCGCAGCGCGGCGGTCAGCGCCCCTGCACGCCAGCCGCCTTGTTCATATGGCTTGAGCTGTCCAGCAAGTCTGCCGGGCCGGACGCCGGCGAAAACGGTAGCGAACATTGGATCTGCCAATAGCTCGACGGCGAGCCCAAGGCCAGCGCGCGGTTTCTTACGGAGCCTGCACTTTTTCGTTGTCATTGGCTTCCCTGCCGCGTCAGCGGCCGAAGAAGTAACCATCTGTAGAACGTGAGTGAGATCAAAAAAGGAACTACTACGTAGAGGGGGGGTGGCATCGTTCTGCTGGGGAAAATCAACGCTGCGCAGCTCAGCGAATTGGCCAGCCTTCGGAGCGGTGAACTGCGCAGCGTGCTGGGGTGTGAACACGCCCATCGCGAAGACGCTGGGGAAGCCCTGCTGCTTGTGCCGGTCGTGGTCGTTCCAGAGCGTCAGGCGCTCGTTGAGGGTAAGCCGGCGGCCTCGGTACAACTCGACGTAGAGACCGGCCTTCTTGCCGATCGAGCGGGCGAGCTGCACGGCGGCGTCACCGCCTTTGTAGCCGGCGCGGATCGCAGCAACACGGTTCGTGGTGCGGAGGAGCCCACCCGATTGTGCGGCGTCGATGACGTCGTTGATCCAGATGGCGCGGAGTCCGTCGCGGCCGATCTTGCGGCCGCGTGCGGAGGTGATGACAGGGTGGTCGATGATTCGGTCAATCACTAAGAGCATCTGGTCACGGCCTGGCCAGCGCGGGAGGTGACGGCGCAGCTCGTCAAGTGTCCCGGCATCGTTGACATCAAGACCTTTGTGGCGGTCCGTGACGTGTGTGACGGCCTGGCGTCGACGTAGCGCGCTCTGGGACCAGGTGCGGCCACTTTCGGGGATGCGTGCGTAGTCGAGCGTGCTCGACGCGATCCCGACCACCGTCACAGCGCGCTGCCGCAGCCTCGTGTGTCTTGTCCGCCATTTGGGGGACAAATCCGACACGCCTGTAGATGCACAGGTACACGTGATTTTTTCTATACCTAGCGCTACCATGTAGTTGTTCCTCTCGTCCTGGCGAGTTGGCACAACGAAGCCCCGCCCCGGCAAGGGCGGTTCTTCTGAGAGATCCAGGTCTGCAACTGCTTGCTGGCTGCTAGCAGACCGAACCAATAACTTGAATTAGGCCCCACCCTTGTGGTGGGGCCTTTTCGTTTAAGGCTTGTCGATAGGCAACTCTCCGTCACGGCGATCATCGTCGGGCCACCAGGTGGGGCGACCGTATTGGTTTAGCTCGTCTTCCAGATGATCGACCATCCGTTCAAGGAAGACCGAAGCAGAGACTCCAACGTTGGCGGCGACGCGATCGAGCAACCGCTTCCGATCGCCCTCGATCATCCAACCAACGCGCACAGGATCTACGCGCGTACCACGTGGGAGCCTGGTAGAAGTCATGCCCCTACGGTACTGATGTGTACAGCGCGCGACTAGAGCGACACGCCGCTACATACATCACGTGTTGCCGTCGAGGGTCTCCTCCGTCAGTCAAGCGGCACTTGTGCCGGTCCTACATGCGGCGCGCACTGAGCATGAGTGATGAGCAGGGCTGTGTTGTAGGTTTCGGTAAGCGAGCTCGGCTGATTCGTTGTGGAGTCCGCACAGGCCGACACCTGGTCGACGAGCTACGGGCCGCCGGCACCGGCGCGTATGCACACTGAATTGCTTGTCAGGGCCGGCGCACTACCGCCGAGCCAGCCACTGAGAGATTGTTTTGGTGAATTTCTCGGGCGCGACGTTATATTCCCACGCGTGGTCCGCCGTAGGCGCGAGGTGCAGCGTGACCGTCTGCGGGTTGGCCTCTGCCACTTGGTGCGATACCTCGAGAGGGACCGTGCGGTCTCCGGGGGAGTGGATGATGAGGGTGGGGATCCGAATGCGCTCTGGGCGGGTCCAGTCAAGAACACGGAAGTCGATTGGTCGGCTGAGTCCGACAAGATCGCTGAATGGCCGACGGCTGAGGAAGAACTGTGCGAGGGCGGAGCATGCGCTGGGCAGAGGGAGGCCCATGCGCGTGGCAGATCTTGTGATTGTCTGTCGCCACTCAAGCGCGGGCGAGATGAGAACTGCAGCTGAGACGAGGGCTCTGTCGGCGGCATGTTCTGCGGCGAGAAGAGCCAGGCTTGCTCCCATCGACCAGCCGATGAGGACGATCTTCGTAGCACCGTTTGACCGCGCATACGCGATCGCTGCCTCGATGTCCTTCCACTCAGTAAGGCCGAGGGTAGCCGCATCGCGGTTCATCCGCGGCCCCTCGTTGTCTCCGCGGTACGAGACGACGAGGGAGGTGTATCCGGCTTCAACAAGGGCAGGCACTGTGCGAAGAGCGTTGATTCGGTTGGCGCGGATCCCGTGGATGTGAATGGCCCATCGCTCCGCCGACGGCCCGATGCGCCATGCCGGCAAGTGAGTGCCGTCGGGACCAGGAAAGCTGACGTCGCTTGCGGGGCCAATAGCTTCAGGCGAGTGAAAGACGTCGCCTTCCCAGATGTTTCGGGAGGAATCCTCTGGCACGGGGTTTCTTGCGAGGATCGATCGGGTGACACGCTTGCGTCGTTCGTCGTGGCATGTCACGTCTCCCACAAGAAGGTGGTCCGTTGGAGTCCAGAGACCGAACCTCCCGGGATGGAGCGTCTTGGGAGTGGCCGCGAGCACGACGTCGTGCTCGGAGATCTCGATGACCTTGGCTCGCAGTCGGGAGCGTGTTCCGACAACACGGCGAGCGAAGGCGTAGCCGAGGCCGGTGACAACAGCGGCGGCTCCAGCGACTGCTGCGGGAATCGCGAGGGCTGGCATCTAGGACGACGCCCCAACAAGCTGCGGCAAGATCGTCTCGATCCACTCCTCAGATTCTTTGACCGTGGTCCGCTCCTCTTCGGTGAGATGGACCTTCTGGAGCACCGTGGCGTCTGTGATTCGGATCAACAAGGCGTACACCGTGTACGCATGGTCATCCTCGGTTGCCGGCAGTGCGATCGCGCGCTCCGTGAGTATGCGTTCAAGACGCTGAATACGCGTCCGTGTGCGGTGCGCACGGATTAGCCGAGCACCCCAGAACCAGATGATGCCGGTGACGATGAGCACGGCACCTGAGTAGAACGTTGGGTCGAACACAGCGTAGAGCGCTTCGCGAACGCGAGACGATGCTCCGAGGTGGGCCCAAATGAGTGCCACGATCTCAACGCAGATACCAACGATGATGAGCGTGCCGCCTGCCCTGAACAGCCAATACCCAAAGCTTTTCTTCGCTCGCACGAAGATGAGCAGCCGGAGACTTAGCAACGCGACGCCAGTCATGTAGATCGATGCGCAGATCACGGCGGCTAGCTGGTCCACGTGATCGTGGATGAAAAATAGTGCTGTGGGTGCGCGGTCCTCGATGAGAAAGAAAGGGATCGCGATGATGCCGCAGTAGGCCAGGATTGCCCAGGGGCGACGTGGCCGCTCGTCACCCCCGCCGATGTTTCTAGCAGCCTCGAAGAGAAGCCAGAAGGCGACGAGTGCGAGCCAGCATTGCACGAGGTAGATGATGTTGGTCCCGCCGAGGGCCGAATCAAGAGTTGCGACTGGGATCACGGGGCCGAGAGTGAGAATCGCAAGTGCACCGACTCCGCATGCCAGCCAGGACAGTCGGCCATGGTGAGAGCGAAACGCGGAAGGGATGCGGATAACGAACGCCACGGAAAGCGTCAGGAAGACGGCAAGGTGCAGCTCCGTCATGCGAACAGACGTTCGTCGTCGTGATAGATGGGACGCAACAGAGTTCGGGTGATCAACGATCCGAGATACTCGGCTTCCGCTTCGTGCCGCCAGTCGCCGTGAGCGGACGACACCTCGTCAGCGGAGAGGAGGACGCGGCCGCGCACTCGTCCTCCGATGGTGTACTTCGCTAGTGCAGGATCTGCAGAAAGACCTGTGCAAGCAGGGTGCTGAAAGAGGATGTGGGCGAACTCATGATGCAGCCCGCGAACTTGGTAGTAGGGGCGATCGGAGGCTCGGAGAATCACCTTCGACCGGTCGTCGTACTCGACCCAAAGAGCAGTGGTGTGGATGATCGCTGGGTCATCGATCTTCACCACCTCTATTGGTTTCCCCCCAGCTGCGATCACTCGATCGAGCATTGCCTCGGGTGATCGTGCTGCTCCAAGCTCGTACCTCTCAAAGAGATCGTGGGCTCGCGTCGCAATGGCAGGGTCCTGAACCCATGGAGGGGATACGCCGGTCATGTGTACCTCTACTTGCGGAGCGCCGCGGTGATCGCTCGTATCTCTGCTGCTGACAGAGAACCGAGGGAGCGGGCGGCAACACGTTGAACACCTGTCTCACGTATGACGCTCTCGAACTCGATCTCAGCCTCAACACGCTCGGCGTCATCCGGACGATCGAGTTCGAGAAGGAAATCCGGCGGAACGTGGAAGAAATTTGCCAGCTCCTGAAGCAACTTGCGTGAAACACGCACCGGCGCGGTGAGCTGGAGAAGAGCTTCCAGCTGGTGCGGCTCGCTGTGGAGGGGGTGCGTGTCCGGTACAGGTTCCGCCGAAGTGACGATGGCCGTCTCTTGCAGAAACCGCAGTCGTCGTGCAAGCTCCGCGCCATCGAGGGTGACGAACAGTTGGAAGACATCCGGGTCTTCTTGCGTCGTGAAGACTGCCCCCGGGGCAGATGCGGAATCAGTCTCACCGATGAGATACGCCACGCTCGTCTTCAGAGCGTCAGCGACAAGGATCACTTCATCCAGGTACCACCGCCGGTGCCCGTGGATTTTCTGGCTCAGCGAAGCGCGGTCGGTATCAATGCGCCGCGCGAGCGCCGCGAGAGTACGTAGGTCGTGTGTTTCCGCCATGAGCGCATTGATGCGGTCAGGGAGAACCTTAGGCGTCTCATCGCGCTGTGGGGCGTCAGTGGCAGGCACGTTACGGATCGTATCGAGCTGACATGCAAAGAGATGCCTGTTATCGCATATCATTGCTATATGCAACGTAACTCGATAGTCTGATCGTATGTGTAACGGTCTGCGACTCGAAGCCACCCTTGTGGCCGCGCGGATCATGCACCGCCTTGAGGACCTCGAGCATCCGCGTAGCTGGCTTGCTAGACGGCTACGCGAGAACGAGATGTGGGTGCGCCGTACTGCGGCGGAGACAACGTATCGCCGTGATTGCTGACAATAGCGAGAGTTGCGAAGCGACCAGCCCGGTTTGCGCACGTGGGGAGCTTGTGCGCGAGTTGCTCACGGCAGCTGACAGGTGGGTACCGTTGATCCGCTCCAAAGTTGGCCCGGTGCACGCGGATGACGTTCTGCAAGACATCCGTGAGGTGCTTCTGGTCCATGCTGACCGGTACGACCCCGATCGAGGAGACCTCGGTGGGTTCGTATTCGGGGTTGTCCGGAACGTCATCCGCAAATCTGAGCAGGACTTGTATCGTCGTGCAGCTCGACAGCTCGACAGTGACTCACGCTTCTCCGTCGACCAGCTCGAACAGACAACCCCGTTGTTTGACCCTATTGAGGCTCTTGGCGAGAACGCGGCCGCTGAGGAGTGGGTGCGCGTCGCATCAGATGCAGCCACCGATTTCGAATGGGCCGTCGTCGTCGCGCTCGTTGAGACAGAGGGAACCAGCGCAGACGTAGCGAAGCTGCTCGATGCTTCCCCGAGCGCGGTCAGGATGGCGGTAGGCCGTGTTGCTGCGATCGTTCGCACAACCCGCGCAGCCATCGCTCTACGTGACGATGGTCTCCCTGTCACGCTTGAGGCGTCTATCCCTGTAGAAGGCGGCTTCGCCGCGATGCTGCCCTATCGCGCAGCGTCGGAGGTAGAAGGGTCCAAGGCACTCGGTATCGCGGCGACCTCCTTCCGAGGACGACGCAGCGTGCTCACGAGACTCGCCAAGATTGTGCACACGATCGATGCTCAACGAGGACTCTCCCCTCAGCGCGAGAAATGTTTGTCAGTTAGGTAGCTCGCCTCCAAGTTGTACGTAAAGGAGGCGATATGGCAGTTCCGGCAATTGCTGCCGCGGCGAAAGCGATCGCCGCGGCCGCGGGCAGAGCGGCCGCGGCGGGAGCGGCGAAAAAAGCAGGGGGAGGGAGCTGGTTCGGCTTCCTAGCCGTCTTAGCTGCTCTCGTTGTGGCGATCGTCGGAGCCCCTGCGATGCTGGTCGGCGCTGCCATCATCACCGCCGCGGCCGCGGGTGGGTCCGCGGGAAGCGATCTGAGCCCTCCGGACGGTGATGAAGATGGCTCCCCGCAATGGCTTGACGAAATGATGCCGATCTGCGCGGGTGCGCGGCTGCGCGATGTTGATGAGGTAAACGGTACGACGCCGGGTGGCACGTGGGATGCCGAGCAGCTGGAGAATGCTCGGACGATCACCGAGGTCGCGATGACCCTCGACTGGCGAGCGTTTTATGCAGTTCCCAGCAGGCCGTTCCCTCCGGGAGAGGGAGAACTCTGGCCTTCTGTTACGGAGGCTCCGGCCGTGCCGATGCAGGTGCTCGTGACAGCGATGATCACGGCGATGCAAGAGTCGTCGTTGCGCAACCTTGATCACGACGATGATGCGATCAATCCGGATGGAACGATCGCTGACGGCGGCGGACTGTTTCAGCAGCAACCGTCTCAAGGGTGGGGAACCTGGGACCAAATCACGGATCCTGCATGGTCAACGGCCCGGTTCATGCTGGGTGTGGCCGATCTCGGAGACCGGTCGATACTCGGTTCAGTGGAATGGGCGAAGGCCACGCCTCCGGAGATCGCTCACGCAGTGCAGGGGAATCAGTCGGTCGATGATTACGTGCCGTGGTGGGAAAACGGCGACGCTGAGCTGCTCATCTCCCGTTTCCTCGACACAGAGGACTGTCTTGGGGGGATGGAGTTGCCCTTGCCGGGGCAGTACACCTGGACCAGCGGCTACGGCCCGCGCAATACAGGTATTCCTGGCGCATCGACCTGGCACCCGGCGTGGGATTTCGCTAATGGCTGCAACGTCCCCATCTACGCGATCCGGCCCGGCTCGGTCACGACCATTAACGGAGCTGCGAACACTCTCGGGATCACGGACCCGGAGACAGGGGCGGAGATCCAATATCTGCATATGTACCCGGGTGCTGAATGGGTTGAGCTCGGCGACGTCGTCGAGGTGGGCCAGCAGATTGGTGCCGTTGGCAACTATGGCGTCGGCTCAGGGTGTCACCTGGATCTGCGCATCTACGCGCCACGCGTTGACGGTGACCCCCGGATAACGGACGCGTTGGAGCACACGGAAGACATCTCGCCCTTACCTCTTGCGGGGTATGTCCACCCCAACGCTTATGCGGCGTTGTTCGACTTCGATCTCTGCCCCCCGGATCGTTGTACCGCCGCGACGACTGACGGCCACCCCTGGCCATGACGAAAGAGATGAGCATGATGAACCGATCACGTATGACATACGGAGCGGCCAGCCTCCTGGTTGCGTTGCTCGCCGTCACCGGTTGCAGCGCAGGCAGCGCAGATCCTCAGCCGGACCCAACAACAACTGCGATCGCAACTCCGGAAGCCGAAGAGCCGGCGGCGACGACTTCGCCAAACGAACCGGTTGCCCGCGCGAGCTTCTCGTTCGCGACGTATGCGATCTATGAAGTCGAGCGGTACGAGACCAAGCAGAACTGCGGGTGTGCTCTCGAAGACGGTGGGCCGGAGATGTTCCCCGCGGGGACGCAGGCGATTCTCTACCGGGTTGTCATCACGGGAAAGTCGATGGGGTTGCAAGAGGGCAACACCTGGACTGTTCCCGACCTCAACGTCACCGCCGATCTGCTCGGTTACGAGGGTTTGGCCGTGGTCGAAGAGCACGAAGGGCCCGAGCGTGCCCGTTCGGCGGGCTTGGCCTGGTTGCCCGAGGGGCTGTTTCCTGACGGGCCCGGGACGATCGTCAATGACTCACCGGTGTCGTTCACTGTCGCGTACTACGTCCCCGAAACCGTGCAGACGTTGCGCATGACGCTAACGGGCGTCTACGACGCCGCCGAGGTGGACTGGCCCGCTGACCCCCTCGATTTCGACATCCCGGTGATGTAGGTCGCGCCGTGAATGTCGCAGACGTCCTCGATATCGCTACAGCGGTGGGGCTCCTCCTGCTCGTAGCTGTCGGGGCTATCGCCGGAAAGGCGTTCCTCGCCGCAGCCCGGATACGCAATCAAAACAACGAAATGGAGAACGACGAATGATCGCTCACCTGGGGACGATCCTCCCCTCTATTGTCAAGACCCAGCTGGACAGCCCCATTGTCAACTGGGACTTCATCGGCATCAGCGCCGCGACGGAAATCTACGGCGGCATCTTTACCTTGGTGCTCATTCTCTGCGGTATTGCTCTCCTGACAGGTGCAGTCCTGTTGGCGTTCGGCAAGATTGGGCAACACCAGGGAGCCTTCACCGGCGGGTTGTGGACGGTTGGCCTCTCAATTTTCGTTGCTGCCCTGGCATCGAGTGTGGCTGCGCTGATCAACTTCGGCGCTGGCATCAACCTCGGCTGACATGATCGTCTTCAGCGAGGGTGGCTTTGCGGATCCGGATTTCGGCTGCGGCTTAACTGCGATCGGATGCCACATGAACGAGGGCACCGCGAGACTGATGCTCGGCGGGATTGTCGGCCTCGGGGACTTTTCAGCCGACGTCATTGTGAACGCGTTCGACAAGCCGATCTCAAACGCCGACTGGGGTGTCGCGTTTGATCAGTGGGGCATGTGGGCCGGGGCGATGATCCTCTTTGTTGCGATCGTCATGCTTTACCAGATCGGCATCGGTGTGATCATGCAGAACCGTCGCCGAATCGGCGCTGCGGTTTTGGGCGGCGTTTTGGCTGTCCCCATCGCCGCCCTCGCTGTGGTCATGATGGCCCGTCTCGTCAGCGCCGTCGATGGCACATCTCAGCGCGTGCTCGAAACGATCCAAGGCGGTGAGATGGGACTTGCGCTCATCCAGACTCTGGGTCTCAACCCCGACCTAGGGGAATTCGAAAAGGATAGTGCCGTCCACGCGATGGTGACGGACACGATCGCGGCGCAATCCATTGCTGGGTTCCTGCCCGCGCTGGTCCTCACGTTGCTGATGATGATCGCAGGAATGTTCCTTGACATGGCGATGAGCTTCCGCACGATCGCACTTCTGATCCTGGCTGCGCTGGCACCGATCGCTCTCATGATGATCGGGCAAGGGAAACTCTCCGCGTGGGCAGAGAAGTGGTTCGTGCTCGTGGCAGGGCTGATTCTGATGAAACCGCTGGTGATCGGAATCATTGCGCTGGTGATCGGGCTGAGCTCGTCGGGTGGGGGTCGAACGTTTTCTGAGCTGCTGGTTAGTGTCCTGATCATTTTCTTCTGCGCGTTCGCTCCGTTCTGGGTGGTCAAACTCATCGACTTCACCGGCAGTGAGGTGGGGTCGGCGATGGCGAACCGGCCGAGCATGCGCGCGGGCGGTGCCCGCGTCAGTTCTGTGTCAAATAACCGGATGACGAAGGCGATCACCTCGGCGATGAGCCGCGTGTTCCGCCGAGGCAAGTAAGGCAGGGCGTTCATCATGTCGACCGATATCGAAACCGTCGAGATTCCCCGCGTTCGTTTCACGCAACGAGAGCGCCGCGGAGTGTTCTTGGGCCGCTCGTGGCCACAAATCATTCTTGCTGGTATCGCGATTCTCGGGATGTTGCTGCCCGCTCTCCTCGCGTCGTGGGAGCGGGTCTGGTGGCTGCTCTTCTTAGGGCTTCCGCTGCTCGTACTGGCGGTGTGGAACTTCCGAGGAGAGCCGATTCTCCTACTCCTTTCCCAGTCGTCCAGGTATCTGTGGCGTTCGATGCGGGGGCAGACGAAGTTTCGCCGCAACGTGTGGAGGCGTGTTCTGACAACGCCGTTGCCGACGGGCAATCCGTCGGAGCGGATCCCGGTCCCTTACGTGTACCGGCATCTCGATCTTCCCGGTGGGCTTGCTGATGTGCAGTTCGTGGATATCCCGACGCGTGGGGGCTTCATCTACAACGCCCGCGACCAGGTCGCAGCGGTCACGATCAGAATTCGTTCGTCAGCGTGGATGCTCCGTGATGACACCCGTAAGGCAGAGGTCTACAACGGGTTCGGCGGGTGGCTGTCAAGCCTTGAAGGAATGCCGGCTCTGACTGAAGCCAACCTGTGCGTGCGCGTTGACCGGGCACCGTCAACAGAGCTTGCTGAGCATGCTGCGCGTCGGGATGAGGAGCGAAAGACGGTGATCAGTGACGAGCTGCAGAGAGAGTACGACTGGCTCGTTGCTACGGAGCAGGCGCGCTCGATGGAGTTCACCAGCACGATCACACTGAGCTTCGACGTTGCCGCGCTCTCGACCGACGTCAAGGACTCCGGCGGTGGGCTAACGGGCCTCGGGGCGATCATGTTCGACCGGGTGGAGGCGCTTAAAAGCGCGCTCGTGGATCTGGACGTGGATTTCGAGGAGTGGATGGATGCTGAGACGCTCGACGCGTACACGGCTGCCGCTCTTGATCCGATGACGGCTTCGGCACGCCGCGAGAAGCTTGGCCGATCGCGTAAGGAGTCGCGTTCCCGCCCGCCGATGATGTCCATCGACGAGCACTCGTCGTCGATCACGATTGATGGCACGGAGCATCGGACGATGTGGGTTCATGAATGGCCACGCACGAAGGTCCGCGTCGGTTTCCTTCACCCGTTGCTGTACACCGGAGAGTCCACTCGCTCTGTCGTGTTGCAGTTCCGGCCGATCCCGATGCATGAGGCGATCAATGAGCTGGGCCAGGCGCAGATCGACCTCGAGGCGGCGGCAACAGTGCGTGAGAAGTGGGGTGGCCGCACGGGCATCCTCCACGACCGTGAAGCGCAGGACCTGGAGGACCGCGAAGAAGACCTGGCGGATGGTTTCACCGATGGCCGCTTCCGTGCGTTTGTGACGATCTCGGGCCACTCACTTGCCGAGATCCGCCGTGACCAGACGAGTCTCGAACAGGCGGGGTATCAGGCGCATGTGCGTATGGGGTTGCTCCGCAACCAGCAATGGCCGGCGCTGGTGACGTCTGTCCTGCCGATCCCAACGCGGGGAAAGAAGAAGAAGTGATTAAGCAGCAGGTTGAGTTCCGTGACGGAACGGAGACACGCAAGGCGCGCCAGGCGCGGCTTGCCGAGCGGAAGAGCGCAAAGAAGGCAGCCAAGCCCGCCGCTACGGGAGTACCGCGGCTTCAGGTGGGGGCGTTCCCGCTGTCGAAAATGCCTCGCACTGGCTGGAAGACAAAAAACTCGATGCGGAGCGTCACGCGGGTCGATCCCATTCCTCACCGGGCATCGACCCGCGTGCTCGCCACGGCGTACCCGTTCCTCACAGAGTCGGGAAAGATCCTTCGCGGGGCGTATGTAGGCGAGAACATGCTGTCGCGGTCGCCGTTCTGCTTTGACCCGTGGGACGCGTACTCGGACGGGATCATCAAAAGCCACTCGGCGGCGATCATCGGCGTCAAAGGCACGGGAAAGTCGATGCTGGGGAAGTCGCTCAGCTCCCGTCTTGCGCGTCTGGGGCGTTGTATCGCGGTACCTCACGATCCGAATGGGGAGTGGGTGCGTGTGGCCGAATATGTGGGTGGAAAGTCGATCCGGGTTGGTCTGGGGATCGGCACCCGAATCAACCTTCTTGACGCCGGGGTTCGCGACGACTCCGTTAGCAGGCAGGCGTGGCGTGAGTATGTCTTGCAGGAGCGGCGTGCCACGGTGAAAGCGGTTGTGCGACAGCTGCGGCAGGGCGCAGCTGTCAATGAGTTTGAGCACACAGCGATCGACGAAGTTGTGGACAGCCTCATGGGGCAGGACATCGTCACCGTGGTGGATGTGTTCCATGCACTGCGCAAGTTGGAAAGCAATGATGAGCTGGTGCGACGTGCAGCACACGCGCTCGCGCACACGATGCGTCGTCTTGTCGCTGGCGACCTTGCCGGCATGTTCGATGGACCATCGACGGTCGATTTCGACCCAACATCTCCCATGATGGTCGTCGACACGTCGGGCCTAAAAAGCGCCGCTGCTGATATGCAGGCTCTTGCGCGCCTGGCGACGACTCGGTGGGTACGAAACGCTACGACAGGCGCGAACCGCCGTCCCCGCGTGATCGTCCATGAAGAGGCAGCGATCGCGCTGATGAACGATGTCTACGGAGGCGCGGGGCTGATGTCGCGCGTTGCGGACGAGAAGGTGGCCCGTCACGACGGCACCTCTAACTGGTACCTGCTGCACCGTATCGCTGACCTCGACGCTCTTGGCGACGAGGGATCGGCGACCCGCACGCAGGCCATCGGTCTGCTTGCCGACTGTGAGACCCGCGTGAGTTATCAACAGCATCCCGGTGAGGTAGCCCGTAGCGCTCGCACGCTCGGTTGGAACCAGACGATGTCGAACTTGGTCCCATCTTTGAAGAAGGGCGAGGGGTTGTGGCAGATGGGACAGAGCCGCATCGCCCTTGTACGCAACAAACTCACGCCGCGTGAAATCGCGGTGTTCAGCACTGACGGAGCCGGAGGGGCACGATGAACGAGAACACGACGACGCGGGTTCAAGCTCGCGCAAAGATCCGCGGCAATGTCGCGAAGCTACTGTTGCCGGACGGCCGCGAGGAGGAGATCTCCTTTTCGTTCGGTGAAGATGTTCGCGCCCAGCTGGTGATGCGCGCGATCGCGGCTGCCCGTTTGCTCGAGGAACCAATCGAGCTAGTGACCGAAGGTGAGCTGGGCGAGGTTCGCCTCGCTATCCATCCTGACGGGCGTGTTCTCCCCGCTGCGGCTCCGAACGCATGGGAACTGCTCAGCGAAGATGAGATGGATGTCGACGAGGACGATCTGGTGACAGAGGAGATGCTCGACGAGCTGCTCCCAGCGTCAGAACTGGTGACGGAGAGCCGGGTGCGGGCTCGCACGACGTCGGTCACATCCGACGAGATCGATGAGCCGCAGCAGCTTGTGGAGGAGGATGCGCCTGCGGGTATTCCTGCGCCGCCTGCAGCGGAGGATGACGTGCCGATGCTGCGCCGCACGCGCCGCACGTTCATCGACACGCGTGAGCCGATGTCCACGGTCCCGCAGTCTGGCTGGAGGAAGGCGCTGCATTCGATGGGGATCAAGATCTCACCGTCGGCAGAGGAGAAGGACCGTGAGCAGGCCCGGCGTGCAGTGTCGGCACAATGGGGAGCTCCGCGCCGGATCGCGGTGGTGAATGGAAAAGGTGGCATCGGCAAGACGATGACCACTGCAATGTTGTCGGCGGTGTTTGCTCGCGAGGGCGGCGGCGGCGTCCTCGCATGGGACAACAACCCCACTCGAGGGAGCCTGGGCTGGCGCACTGAATCGGCAGGCCACGAAGCCACTGTGCAGGACGTCCTGGAGCACGCTGATCGGCTCCTTGATCCTTCCGCTCCACGCGCACTCATGGCGGACTTCGTGCATCACCAGACCGATGATCGGTTTGACGTGTTGCGATCAAACCCTGAGATGCTGGCGATTCGTCAGCAGATCGAGAACGATGAGTTCGATCTGCTGCGGCAGGTCGTCGACCGTCATTACCGACTGGTGCTGTTCGACAGTGGGAACGATGAGTCGGCCGCGCGATGGTTGCGGATGGTCGATTGGACGGACCAGCTTGTTGTGCCAACGACGCCGTCGCCTGAGGCGGCGGAATCGGCGATGCTGCTCCTGGACGAATTGAGTGATCGCGACGAGCACTCGAAGAAGCTGGCCTCTCGCGCTGTGATCGTTCTGACAATGAACGAGCGCTCACCGGACCCGACAGACATCAAAGCCATCACGTCAGGCTTTGAAGAAGCGGGCCTGACTGTGCGGACTGTCCCCTTTGACAAGGAACTCAAGTCAGGGCCTCTCCGTTTTGGAAAGCTCGCCGCGGCTACGCGTGATGCGTGGCTGCAGGTGGCGGCAAAGGCAACGGAACACTTCTGATGAACCGGCGGATGAGTCGGCCTGCGGAATACCTTGTCGCGGTCCTGGTCACGGTATTCGTCACGACCATGTTGCTGACGCTGGGCTCGGCTGCTGTGGCGACACGATGGGACTGTGGCGCATGGCCAGCGCCGAGCGGATTTACCTCGGGCTTTGACATGTTCCTCGGACGCGAGACGCGGATGGCAACGGAGGGCGGGTGCCACCCAGCGGAGCAGACGGCGTGGATTACGCTCATCGCTGTCCTGGTGCTCGTGGTGTTCGTCGGCCTGCTGATCACTGTCTGGTGGGCGCGCTATCGCGCATCGGACAAGTACTTCATCAAGAAGCTGCGCGCTCGGCGGGGCTTCGCGGGGGCTTCCGAGCTGCAACGCGCACTGACCTCGAAGGCTGTCCGTCGCCGGGCGAAGACGCTTCGCCCGGACGTGGGCAAGAAGGCCAAGGCTACGGACGTTGCGTGGAAGGTTGGCACTGCGCGGGGCGTTGAAGTGTTCGTCTCGATTGAGGACTCCGTGATCGTGATCGGTCCGCCCCGGTCGGGTAAGGGTTTCCGGTTTGTGATCAACGCGATCCTGGATTGGCCGGGACCGCTGATTACGACGTCGACTAGGAACGACAATCTGGCGGCGACGATGGCGATGCGTGAGAAGGTCGGCCGCGTGACGGTGTTCGACCCTCAGAGGTTGTCTGGTGTGCGGTCAACGACCAAGATCTCGCCCCTCACGGGTTGTGAGAACGCGATGGTGGCAACACAGCGTGCTGACGCTCTGGTCAATGGGTCGGGGCTGTCCAAATCGGGAGAGAACGCCGTATGGGCAGGGGAGGCTCGGAAGATCCTCGCCCGCCTTTTGCTCGCGGCTGCCGTCGACGGACGCGACGTAACGACGCTGGCGAGGTGGGGGTCAAGCCCGTCTCAAGCGGAAGAAGCGATCGAGATCCTGGAGAACGCCGGTCCTCGTGGGTGGGCGCAGAGCCTGTCGAGTGTGATTCACGACGACGATGACAAGCTCCGCGGCAATAAGTGGTTCGGCGTTTCCGGCGCGATCGAGCCGTTGGAGATCCCCGAGATCGCCGAGGCGATGACGCCTCGCGACGGTGACGACGTTTTCGATCCGGATGATTTCCTCAATGGGCGGAACACGCTCTATCTCATTGGGACGAAGTCCGGGGCCGGCGCTGCGGGCGGATACCTCGCAGCGCTCTTGGACGACATCGTCGAACAAGCGCGGCGACGGGCGCTGTCGATGCCGAACTCTCGCCTGAGCCCACCATTGGGGCTCATCCTCGATGAGATCGCCAACATCTTCACATGGCCGGCACTCCCGACTGTGATGGCGGACGGTGGCGGTGTGGGGATCTCGCCTCTCGTCGTTCTCCAGGCGCGTAGCCAGGCAGAGACAGCGTGGTCGCGAGCCGAGATGGACTCGGTGTTTTCGTCCGCGACAGCGAAGATGCTGCTCGGCGGTTCGGGGGACGTATCGCTCTTGCGCGACCTGGAGGCGCTGCTCGGCACGCATCAAGAAGATCGTCGTAGTCACTCTTGGAATGAGCAAGGGACGTCGGTGTCGGTGCAGAAGGAAAAGTTGGCGTTGATGACACCAGAAGAACTGCGCCGCATGCCGACCACTATCGGGTTGTTGATCTATCGCAACATTCGACCAGTCGTGCTCGATCTCGATGCGTGGATCGAGCGACGTGATGCTAAACACGTGAAGCGGGGTAAGAAAGCAACGGAGCAAGCTCAGCGAGAGGTTTTCATCGAGCAAAACGTACAGCGTCGCGCGGAACGGCGCGGTGAGATGGTGGAAACGAGTGGCGATTGAGATTCGCCCGGCGAACGCGGTCACCGCGGCGAGAGGGATACGTGCAGGGCTACTTGAAGTCGGTGGCGTGGTTCCGCCGACGCGACCGGTGGTTCGTCGACGAGCGACGTCGGCGGGGCGAAGTGCGCTGCATCATCTGCCGGAAAGCGGGGACGAATCGGTCGCTCGAGCTGCATCATCTGGACTACGAACGTGCCTCGCAAGATGCACACGGAAAGTGGGTCGCTGGAGAAGAGCACGGCGACCTCGTGGCGGCGCATCCGCGTTGTCACGAGTGGATTCATCGGGTGCTCGATCGGGACGAGGCAGCGTCCTCGGCCGCGGATCGACGCGAGGCAAACATTCGCGTGATTCGCGCGTTGCGGGCAAAGTTCTCCACGGCTCTAAACCTGGTGGCCAACGATGAACTTTGATGGCGACCCCACTATCGAGGAGCTGGCCAATAGCCTCAATGACGATTGGGCGGATGAAGCTCTCGCGGATCGGTCTTCCGGGGACGAGATGATCGGCCCGGTCATCGTCAACTGGCGAGACATCTCTGACGAGGACAGGCCGGAGGCCTGCCGCGCTCTTGCCGATTGGGTGCAGGACTGGTTGGTGCCGCGCTATGCGCTGTCGGTCAAGGTGATCCCGGATTGCTGGTACGCGCATCCTGCGATGCTCGAGGAGCTGTCCGCTCTCCATGCGGCGTGGATCGTCGCGTTTGATGAGGCTGATGGTGGTTACGGCCCGATCGGCTGGCACGAACGGTGGGCGCTTGCGCGAACGCGAGACGCCTTCCGTGAGAAATGTGCAGAGAAGCATCGGGATGATCGCACCCGCGAGATGCCCGCAGCGCCGGATACGTTCTAAATCAGTGTGCCGGGGGTCTTAATAGACGCCCGGCACATCTGTGTCTTGTGAGGTGAGCCCAGATCGACGGGCCAGTCTCGTAGGTTTGGTGCGTGACTGCTTTGACGCCGCCTGAGCCTGAGGCGCGTACCCGTCGGGTCCGGTGACCGGTCCGGACGGACAATATGGTGCATCCTCGTCCGGTCCAGAGCTGACGCGCTAGCCGAGAGAGGGGCCCCGATCGCGGTTCCGAGGGTCACCGGCTGGGGCGGCGGCATGGTCGTCGGTTGCTGCCCGACGAGCGGCGTCCTCTGCCGCGGCACGGTCGACCGTTGTCGTGGCTGTTTCCAGCTCACGTGCGAGGCGTTGACGATCGCGTTCGCTCAGCGTCACGCCTTCCTCGTCGACGCCCATCTCTAGCATCGTCTGGATGGTGCTGACGCGCTGTGTGATTGCGGCTGTACTTGTTGAAAGCTGCTCGCGGAATGCTAGCTCGCGGTCGATTCCGCGCATCCGCCAGACGAGTTTGGTGTGCTTTTCAACAACGGTGTCGTATGCCGCGACCGCGCCCTCCAGTGACGTCGTGATGCGTTCGCGCTGTTCAGGGGTGAGAGGAATACCGTTCGGCCCTGCACCGGTGCGCACGATCTGCTGCGCGGCGGCGATCCTGTCAGCGCGCTCTGCGCGTTCGGCGTCGATCTTCGCAAGATCGTTGTTCGTTGCCACGCGCAATGCACGAAGCGACGTCGCCCGTCCGAACGGCCGCGCCTTCCGGTCGTTCCAGGCCGGTACGTCTTTCCCGTACCGTTCGCGCAGCGCACGGCGACGAGCGTCGTCTTCGTAGGCTGCGTGGTCGCTGCCGAGCACGGTGCGGATGCCCTGCTCGGCCTGGGCGAGTTCAAGCCGGCGTGTGATCTTGCGGTACTCCCGGGAAAGCTCGCCGCGTTCTTCGCGCGCAGCGGACAACCGACGCATGAGCCGGTCTCTCGCAGGGAGCAGACGTGCAGCGTCGTCGTCGACATCGGTGCCGTGCGAGAGTGCTTCTCCAGTAGCGATCTTTACGTTGATCTCATCGAGTGCCGCCTGGTCGATGGCGATCGTTTCTGACAGTCGTGTGACCTGGTCGTGCAGTGCCTTTTCGCGGTCGACGGCGTCGGTGAGGATCTCGTCGATGCGCCGTAGGTGTCCGAGCGGTCGCGCTGTTTTGTCGTGCCACGGTGCTGTCTTGCCGGTTTCGTCGACCGGAACGTGTGTATCGCGCGCGGCCCGTGCGAGGTCCAGTCGCGCGGCTGCGCGGCTGTCATCGATGGTCGCCTCGATCTGGCCGCGCTGCATTGCGTCGACCAGCTGCTCACGTGCAGCGCGGTCGTTGTCGGCGATCACCACGGCGGCGTTATGGGTGCGGCCGCGGGTGAGTCCCACATACAGTCCCGCGGCATCGACGCCCGGCCCGACCAGGGCACGGTCGGTGGTTTCTCCCTGTACCCCGTGAACGGTCGACGCGTATGCGAGGTGAGCGTGTTCCGAGAGGTACGCGGTGTCGACCTGGCGCGTCATGCCGGCGTCTTCGATCGACGTCAGCGTGACCGTGCCGGAGTCGTTGATGTCGGAGATCGTCCACACTTGACGGTTCTCAACGCCAGCGTTCTGGTCGTTGCGACGTGTCTGAACAATGTCCCCGGTGTATGCGACCTGGCCGCTCTGCAGCACCGCGGTGCGGTCGGTGTCGAGGTGACCGTGCTCGAGGCGGCGAGCCTGAATCGCTTCGCTGATCGCCTGAGCCTCATCGTGTGTCGCTGTCACTAGCGAGACGCGCTGTCCGGCCGCGTGACCGGACAGCCACTCGTCGACCATGTGCGCCCGCGCCTCGGTCTCTCCGGATACGGCGACGCAGTGGCCGGTCGCGACGATCTCGGCAGCGATCTTTTCAGCGTTCTCGCCGGGCTCGCGCACCCGAAGCGACAAGTCTGCCCAGGCTGTATCGGGTTCGCCGTCCTCCGTACGGAAACGGTGCACGGCGGTCAGCTCGACGGCGGCGGTGGACCGCGATCTCATCAAGCTCATCGCACCGCTGTGACCCACGGGGAGGGCCTGGAGGTGGTCTCCGACCATGGCCAAGCCCGCGCCGCTCTCCGCGGCCACGTCTGCGAGAGCGTTCGCCGTGTGCAGGTCGACCATTCCGGCCTCGTCGACGACGATGCGGTCGCCCTGGTTCAGGGGGAATTTGGTCGGGCCTTCGTACACCCGCCCGGTCACTGGGTCGTCCTGCCCGGCGACCAGTCGCGTCCATTGCTGACCGGCCGGGGTGTCCGTCCATCGGAATCCGTGGTCATGAAGCAGAGCGTGC